>NZ_BAAAUN010000003.1 GCF_039533965.1 Microbacterium luteolum | reverse complement strand
TAAGATAGAGAAGTTGCCCTTCGGGCCTGGCTGTGATGGCTGGGTCGTGGGAGCATCCGATCCTTGAGAACTCAACAGCGTGCACTTGTCAAATGCCAAATTATCCTCGTCTCCACTTCGGTGGGGGTGAGAATTCCTTTGGATCAAAGACCAACCTCCTTGTGGGGTTGGCATTCGGATGAAGTCAGCAATGAATTTGTCTCTTTGGTCAGCATCAAACTCGCTGCGTCACCGTTTTCCCGGTGGGGTATGCATTTCTTTTTTACGGAGAGTTTGATCCTGGCTCAGGATGAACGCTGGCGGCGTGCTTAACACATGCAAGTCGAACGGTGAACACGGAGCTTGCTCTGTGGGATCAGTGGCGAACGGGTGAGTAACACGTGAGCAACCTGCCCCTGACTCTGGGATAAGCGCTGGAAACGGCGTCTAATACTGGATATGTGACGTGACCGCATGGTCTGCGTCTGGAAAGATTTTTCGGTTGGGGATGGGCTCGCGGCCTATCAGCTTGTTGGTGAGGTAATGGCTCACCAAGGCGTCGACGGGTAGCCGGCCTGAGAGGGTGACCGGCCACACTGGGACTGAGACACGGCCCAGACTCCTACGGGAGGCAGCAGTGGGGAATATTGCACAATGGGCGCAAGCCTGATGCAGCAACGCCGCGTGAGGGATGACGGCCTTCGGGTTGTAAACCTCTTTTAGCAGGGAAGAAGCGAAAGTGACGGTACCTGCAGAAAAAGCGCCGGCTAACTACGTGCCAGCAGCCGCGGTAATACGTAGGGCGCAAGCGTTATCCGGAATTATTGGGCGTAAAGAGCTCGTAGGCGGTTTGTCGCGTCTGCTGTGAAATCCGGAGGCTCAACCTCCGGCCTGCAGTGGGTACGGGCAGACTAGAGTGCGGTAGGGGAGATTGGAATTCCTGGTGTAGCGGTGGAATGCGCAGATATCAGGAGGAACACCGATGGCGAAGGCAGATCTCTGGGCCGTAACTGACGCTGAGGAGCGAAAGGGTGGGGAGCAAACAGGCTTAGATACCCTGGTAGTCCACCCCGTAAACGTTGGGAACTAGTTGTGGGGTCCATTCCACGGATTCCGTGACGCAGCTAACGCATTAAGTTCCCCGCCTGGGGAGTACGGCCGCAAGGCTAAAACTCAAAGGAATTGACGGGGACCCGCACAAGCGGCGGAGCATGCGGATTAATTCGATGCAACGCGAAGAACCTTACCAAGGCTTGACATATACGAGAACGGGCCAGAAATGGTCAACTCTTTGGACACTCGTAAACAGGTGGTGCATGGTTGTCGTCAGCTCGTGTCGTGAGATGTTGGGTTAAGTCCCGCAACGAGCGCAACCCTCGTTCTATGTTGCCAGCACGTAATGGTGGGAACTCATGGGATACTGCCGGGGTCAACTCGGAGGAAGGTGGGGATGACGTCAAATCATCATGCCCCTTATGTCTTGGGCTTCACGCATGCTACAATGGCCGGTACAAAGGGCTGCAATACCGCGAGGTGGAGCGAATCCCAAAAAGCCGGTCCCAGTTCGGATTGAGGTCTGCAACTCGACCTCATGAAGTCGGAGTCGCTAGTAATCGCAGATCAGCAACGCTGCGGTGAATACGTTCCCGGGTCTTGTACACACCGCCCGTCAAGTCATGAAAGTCGGTAACACCTGAAGCCGGTGGCCTAACCCTTGTGGAGGGAGCCGTCGAAGGTGGGATCGGTAATTAGGACTAAGTCGTAACAAGGTAGCCGTACCGGAAGGTGCGGCTGGATCACCTCCTTTCTAAGGAGCACTTGGAGTCTTCGGACTTCCAGAACCCAGATCGAAGGCATTCGTTCTTCGCTGGGAGCTCATGGGTGGAACATTTGACATGACATCAAGATCTGATCTTGGAGCTAGTACGTCGTTCTTCGGAGCGGTTGGAAGGTTCTGGGTGAGGGGGCGGGTGTCTGCACGCTGTTGGGTCCTGAGGGACCGGATGCGGATCTTTCGGGATTCGAATCTGTACCTCTGGACCTTTTGTCGTTTCCCCGGTTGGGGTGGCGTCAAGGGGTACCGCCCGTACTTTGAGAACTACACAGTGGACGCGAGCATCTTGCAGCAGCCTTCGGGTTGTTGCACAAGATGATCTTAAAGATCATTAGTCAATTTCAATCCAAACCTCTTTTTGGGGTTTGGTGTCGATTCTGATTCAAACTCATGTGATTTCAAGTCTTTAAGAGCAAACGGTGGATGCCTTGGCATCTGGAGCCGAAGAAGGACGTAGCAATCTGCGATAAGCCTCGGGGAACTGATAAGCAAGTTTTGATCCGAGGGTGTCCGAATGGGGAAACCCCGCTGGGCGGCGTGCCGACCTAGTGACTCCCGCCTGAATATATAGGGCGGGTAGAGGGAACGTGGGGAAGTGAAACATCTCAGTACCCACAGGAAGAGAAAGCAACCGCGATTCCGTTAGTAGTGGCGAGCGAAACCGGAACAGGCTAAACCTAGCGTGTGTGATAGCCGGCAGGTGTTGCACGTTGGGGGTTGTGGGACTTTTCAGTCATCTCTGCCGAGGTGGCGGCGTTACAAGAAGGTATAGACGAACGGTCTTGAAAGGCCGGTCATAGAGGGTGCCAACCCCGTAGTCGAAATGCCTTGCTTGGCGCGAAGAGTATCCCAAGTAGCACGGGGCCCGTGAAATCCCGTGTGAATCTGTCAGGACCACCTGATAAGCCTAAATACTCCCAGATGACCGATAGCGGACAAGTACCGTGAGGGAAAGGTGAAAAGTACCCCGGGAGGGGAGTGAAATAGTACCTGAAACCGTTTGCTTACAAACCGTTGGAGCCTCCTTAGTAGGGGTGACAGCGTGCCTTTTGAAGAATGAGCCTGCGAGTTAGCGATATGTGGCGAGGTTAACCCGTGTGGGGTAGCCGTAGCGAAAGCGAGTCTGAATAGGGCGATTCAGTCGCATGTCCTAGACCCGAAGCGAAGTGATCTATCCATGGCCAGGTTGAAGCGACGGTAAGACGTCGTGGAGGACCGAACCCACTTAGGTTGAAAACTGAGGGGATGAGCTGTGGATAGGGGTGAAAGGCCAATCAAACTTCGTGATAGCTGGTTCTCTCCGAAATGCATTTAGGTGCAGCGTTGCGTGTTTCTTGCCGGAGGTAGAGCTACTGGATGGCCGATGGGCCCTACAAGGTTACTGACGTCAGCCAAACTCCGAATGCCGGTAAGTGAGAGCGCAGCAGTGAGACTGTGGGGGATAAGCTTCATAGTCGAGAGGGAAACAACCCAGACCACCAACTAAGGTCCCAAAGCGCGTGCTAAGTGGGAAAGGATGTGGAGTTGCCTTGACAACCAGGAGGTTGGCTTAGAAGCAGCCACCCTTGAAAGAGTGCGTAATAGCTCACTGGTCAAGTGATTCCGCGCCGACAATGTAACGGGGCTCAAGCACGCCACCGAAGTTGTGGCATTGACATTATTGGTAGGCCTTCGTGGTCCAGCCGTGTTGATGGGTAGGAGAGCGTCGTGTGGCCAGCGAAGCGGCGGTGTAAACCAGCCGTGGAGGCTACACGAGTGAGAATGCAGGCATGAGTAGCGAATGACGTGTGAGAAACACGTCCTCCGAAAGACCAAGGGTTCCAGGGTCAAGCTAATCTTCCCTGGGTAAGTCGGGACCTAAGGCGAGGCCGACAGGCGTAGTCGATGGACAACGGGTTGATATTCCCGTACCGGCGAAGAACCGCCCAAGCTAATCCAGTAGTGCTAAGTGTCTGAATCCCAGTGACTGATCCCTTCGGGGTGACGCTCTGGGCCTAGCGCACGACCCCATTCTGGTGCGGTTAGCGTATTAACAGGTGTGACGCAGGAAGGTAGCCCAGCCCGGCGATGGTTGTCCGGGTGCAAGTGCGTAGGCCGAACGGTAGGCAAATCCGCCGTTCACATAGGCTGAGACACGATGCGGATAATAAGTGGGTGATCCTATGCTGCCAAGAAAAGCATCGACGCGAGGTTCTAGCCGCCCGTACCCCAAACCGACTCAGGTGGTCAGGTAGAGAATACCAAGGAGATCGAGAGAATCGTGGTTAAGGAACTCGGCAAAATGCCCCCGTAACTTCGGGAGAAGGGGGGCCATCCACTTATACGGACTTGCTCCGAAAAGGGTGTGGTGGCCGCAGAGACTAGTGGGTAGCGACTGTTTACTAAAAACACAGGTCCGTGCCAAGTCGCAAGACGATGTATACGGACTGACGCCTGCCCGGTGCTGGAAGGTTAAGAGGACCGGTTAGCCGCAAGGCGAAGCTGAGAATTTAAGCCCCAGTAAACGGCGGTGGTAACTATAACCATCCTAAGGTAGCGAAATTCCTTGTCGGGTAAGTTCCGACCTGCACGAATGGCGTAACGACTTCCCAACTGTCTCAACCGCGAACTCGGCGAAATTGCATTACGAGTAAAGATGCTCGTTACGCGCAGCAGGACGGAAAGACCCCGTGACCTTTACTACAGCTTGGTATTGGTGTTCGGTGTGGCTTGTGTAGGATAGGTGGGAGACTTTGAAGCATGGACGCCAGTTCGTGTGGAGTCATTGTTGAAATACCACTCTGGTCACTCTGGATATCTAACTTCGAACCGTAATCCGGTTCAGGGACAGTGCCTGGTGGGTAGTTTAACTGGGGCGGTTGCCTCCCAAAAAGTAACGGAGGCGCCCAAAGGTTCCCTCAACCTGGTTGGCAATCAGGTGTCGAGTGTAAGTGCACAAGGGAGCTTGACTGTGAGACTGACAGGTCGAGCAGGGACGAAAGTCGGGACTAGTGATCCGGCAGTGGCTTGTGGAAGCGCTGTCGCTCAACGGATAAAAGGTACCTCGGGGATAACAGGCTGATCTTGCCCAAGAGTCCATATCGACGGCATGGTTTGGCACCTCGATGTCGGCTCGTCGCATCCTGGGGCTGGAGTAGGTCCCAAGGGTTGGGCTGTTCGCCCATTAAAGCGGTACGCGAGCTGGGTTTAGAACGTCGTGAGACAGTTCGGTCCCTATCCGCTGCGCGCGTAGGAAATTTGAGAGGATCTGACCCTAGTACGAGAGGACCGGGTTGGACGAACCTCTGGTGTGTCAGTTGTTCCGCCAGGAGCACCGCTGATTAGCTACGTTCGGGATGGATAACCGCTGAAAGCATCTAAGCGGGAAGCCGGCCTCAAGATGAGATTTCCATACCTTCGGGTGAGAGGCTCCCAGCCAGACTACTGGGTTGATAGGCCAGATGTGGAAGTGCAGTAATGCATGCAGCTGACTGGTACTAATAAGCCGATGACTTGATAACACACCGTTTGTTGGTGCTACGCGTCCACTGAGTGGTTCTCGATGTACGGTCGAGAACCGCATAACAACAATGACTTTGTTATGTGTTTGATTGAAACATCAATAGTGTTTCGGCGGCCATAGCGTGAGGGAAACGCCCGGTTACATTCCGAACCCGGAAGCTAAGCCTCACAGCGCCGATGGTACTGCAGGGGGGACCCTGTGGGAGAGTAGGACACCGCCGGACTTCTTTTA